>NZ_CP066744.1:0-2500 GCF_016458825.1 Miniphocaeibacter halophilus | reverse complement strand
GCCGAAGATTACCGGGGCTAAAATCTAATACCGAAGCTGTGGAACGAGTAATCGTTGGTAGAGGAGCGTTGTGTAAAGGAAGAAGCAAAACTGTAAGGTTTTGTGGACATTACACAAGTGAGAATGCTGGCATGAGTAGCGAAAAGGTGAGTGAGAATCTCACCCGTCGAAAGCCTAAGGGTTCCTGGGGAAGGCTCGTCCACCCAGGGTAAGTCGGGGCCTAAGCCCAGGCCGAAAGGCGTAAGCGATGGATAACAGGTAGAAATTCCTGTACTATCTCAAGCGATTGAGAGAAGTGTTGACGCAGAAGGATATACTTAGCGCACGGAAGGAAGAGTGCGTCCAAGTAAGTAGGTGGTAGGAGTAGGAAAATCCGCTCTTGCATAACACTGAGATACGATGGGGAGCGAAAAACAAGTAGTGAAGAAGTAGATTCCACGCTGCCAAGAAAAGGCACTATCGAGCGAAGAGATACCCGTACCGCAAACCAACACAGGTAGGCGAGGAGAGAATCCTAAGACGCGCGGAAGAACCTTTGTTAAGGAACTCGGCAAAATGACCCCGTAACTTCGGGAGAAGGGGTACCATGAGACGTATATGTTAAACACAAAAAGCGAAGCATGGTCGCAGAGAATAGGCCCAAGCGACTGTTTACCAAAAACACAAGTATCTGCTAAATCGAAAGATGAAGTATAGGTGCTGACACCTGCCCGGTGCTGGAAGGTTAAGGGGAAATGTTAGGGGTAACCCAAAGCATAGAACTTAAGCCCCAGTAAACGGCGGCCGTAACTATAACGGTCCTAAGGTAGCGAAATTCCTTGTCGGGTAAGTTCCGACCCGCACGAAAGGTGTAACGATTTGGGCACTGTCTCAACAAAGGATCCGGTGAAATTGTAGTACTCGTGAAGATGCGAGTTACCCACGGCAGGACGGAAAGACCCCGTGGAGCTTTACTGCAGGCTGACATTGGATTTTGGTATTAAATGTACAGAATAGGTGGGAGACTAAGAAACTAGGGCGCCAGTCTTAGTAGAGTCACAAGTGGGATACCACCCTTTTAATGCTAAAGTTCTAACCTGGTACCTTGAAACAGGTACAGGGACACTGTCAGTTGGGCAGTTTGACTGGGGCGGTCGCCTCCTAAAGAGTAACGGAGGCGTTCAAAGGTTCCCTCAGAATGGTTGGAAATCATTCATAGAGTGCAAAGGCAAAAGGGAGCTTAACTGTGACACCAACAAGTGGAGCAGATAGGAAACTAGGACTTAGTGATCCGGTGGTACCGAGTGGAAGGGCCATCGCTCAACGGATAAAAGCTACCCCGGGGATAACAGGCTTATCTCCCCCAAGAGTTCACATCGACGGGGAGGTTTGGCACCTCGATGTCGGCTCGTCTCATCCTGGGGCTGGAGAAGGTCCCAAGGGTTGGGCTGTTCGCCCATTAAAGAGGCACGCGAGCTGGGTTCAGAACGTCGTGAGACAGTTCGGTCCCTATCCGCCGTGGGCGTAAGAAATTTGAGAGGAGCTGTCCCTAGTACGAGAGGACCGGGATGGACAGACCGCTGGTGTATCAGTTGTTCCGCCAGGAGCACAGCTGAGTAGCTAAGTCTGGTCGGGATAAGTGCTGAAGGCATCTAAGCACGAAGCCCCCCTCAAGATGAGATTTCTTTTTCAGAGATGAAGAGAGATACCATGAAGAAAATATGGTTGATAGGTCAGAGGTGTAAGAGCAGTAATGTTTTTAGCTAACTGATACTAATATATCGAAAGCTTGACCAGGAATATTTATTACTATTTTTTGAAGCCGTAACCCAATTTGTGAAATAAATTGAAGTACGACTCATGCAAAGCATTCCCAAGAACGTAAGTGATTGGAAGAATGCGACTGCTAATGACCTAACAGAAATCTATGATTTCGTAGTAGGTCAGATGCAGCGAAGTCCAAAACTTGTTTTGGTAAACGGAGCCTGCTAATGCCGTAACCCAGTTTGTGAAACAAATTGAGGTAGGTGCTAATGACCTAATAGAAGTCTATAGACAGTTAGGAGAAACAATGTTACAATAGAAAAAGTTAATATAGGGTGAAGATAGCGGAAGGGATACACCTGTACCCATCTCGAACACAGAAGTTAAGCCTTTTAGCGCCGATGGTACTATGATGGAAACGTCATGGGAGAGTAGGTATTTGCCCAACAATATTCCTAGGTAGCTCAATGGTGGAGCACCCGGCTGTTAACCGGTAGGTTGTGGGTTCGAGTCCCACCCTGGGAGCCAAATAAGCCGGAGTGGCGGAACTGGCAGACGCACAGGACTTAAAATCCTGCGATCCTTAACAGATCGTATCGGTTCGATTCCGATCTCCGGCACCATGTTATCTAAAAGGAAAGAAATATTTGGCAAAAAGCAACAATTATAACTATTATATTAGTTATTATATCGCGGGATGGAGCAGTTTGGTAGCTCGTCGGGCTCATAACCCGGAGGTCGTAGGTTCAAATCCTGC